>CAVQHD010000002.1:0-9261 GCA_963712275.1 uncultured Rhabdochlamydiaceae bacterium
ATTTCAAAAACCCGAGGACGCTTCTCGTACGGATAGATCGGGGTATTTTATGGGTGTTATTGAAGATTTTAAAGATAAATTCGAGAATTTTAGAGAAGTGAACCCCGAAGTCTATTTTATGATGAGGGTGGCGTCACGTTTACGCATCCAAGAAGAGAAAAAGCTGTTTAAGGAGCTTCCTTTTCCGGCGCTTGAGTCGGAAACGGCGCGTGAAAATTTGAAAAAAGGGATGAAAAGGGTAGGAGAGGGTTATTATTTCCCCACGCCCTTACTTGATGCGACTCTTAGCGAGAAAGATGAAAAGGTTGCCCGCGACTACTGCCAAACCGTTTTTGACACACGGAATCAGCGGATGTTAACGATTGTCAAGGAAGCTTGGGCAAAAGACCTGAAAGCTAGAGAAAAGAATCCCAACGCGCCCCTGACAAACCTTGTTACATTGGCGGGTTATGAAGATGAGATCTACCAAAAGCGCAAGACACTGTATTTACAAACAGCGGCTGGAGTCGTGATCGTAGCAATCCTTTTTTTTTGCAAAGAAAACCTCTCTCATTTAAGCAGCTTGCTAAAGCGATGAAGACTCAGTTGCTATTTCTTCTATTTTCACTACAAAATGGGGTTAAGCAAAATCCCTCTTTCTTCATGGAGATTGCTCAGAAACCTCAGATACGCAGCTTAGCAGCTGTCTTGTCTAAAATAACTATCACGGGTGTTGTGGGCAGTAAGCTTGTCTCGGAGGTGTTTCAGCTTTGCCGCCCCGACCCCACTGAAAATGTTATGGGCTTAGTAAAATTAATTTGATCCAGTTCCTCCCGCTACATTCCAGAGCTTGTTTCACGGCATTCTTCCCGATACCCCCGTTGAAAACGTCAAGTGGCTTCTTCGCCGCATACAAGGCTGAAATCTTCAGCTAAAAATCTTGAATTTTGCTAAGATTTATTTGATCAGATTTTCTAAGGAGTATACACATGGCTGCTTTAGCTCTTATCCCGCCCCACCTGAAACCCCACTGTCCAAGAACCCCTTGGAAAATCAGTCCGGATCTCGAAGGACGTCTTAAATCCCCACTCGTTGAAAATGGTTTCTGGAGGGCCGAAGTCATAAGCTCCGATCCCGAATTCGATTTCGTCCGGGAGCTCTTTTTCGCATTCAAGCCTATCGGCTACGGCATTTCCAAAATCACTTGTTTGTCTAACGGCAGCCCCAAATTTGAGAAACGGCTTAGAAAGATTAACAAAGCCTCTCAAGAAAACCCTTCCAATCAGTCAGAGAGCAGCAAAGCCGTCCTGCAATCTTGGAAAGCTTCCGTCGATCTTTTCTCTCCCGTTGAGGTCTCTATTCCCGGCGCGAACCCTCCCAAGAAAAAGAGTTTAACATCCGTTAAAGTTTTGCCGCTTTGGGATTTTGGCAAGCGCCATCCTAGTGGAAATTCAAGCATATGTTATTTGATAACCAGCGCCCGGCATGCCACTCTTCGTCATCAAAATTTTCTGGTGCTTTCATGGGTTGCAATGCCGGAGCCTTGCCCCATCGTTAACTGCTCCGACGTGGAAATCCGTAATGGAGAGCTCCATTGGACTTATTACATCCCTCTGGTTTCTCAAAATCTCGATGACCCGTCTTACATTTCCTGCGCGAGCAATCAATTTCCCGAAGCGGCAGAGTTTGTCGTCAACTCCTCTCAAACCCTACCCAGGTTCCAAGTGGATCTTGCTATTATAGAGCCCGAACACCTCTTCAGAACTTATACGACTGAACGTCTCCATACAGCTGCTGCTACCGGGCAGCTGAGTGTTCTCAAAGGATGGGTTCATGAAGATGGCAAGAGGCTCAAAGAGAAAGATGGTCAAGGAAATACCCTTTGGCATACAGCCATCCGAGGCAGTCAGCTGCCCGTTCTTGAGTGGCTTCATGAGCAAGATCCCCAGTTTCTGACGCAGCCCGGGGATGAAGACCTCACATTGTTCAACTTTGCAAATAGATGCGGCGCCATTCCTCAAATCAATTATTGGATTTTCCGCCAGAAAAACTTCGTAATTAAGAACTTTCCTGATTTTATGGCCATGGGATTAGACCCTCGAAGCGGCCCCTACGTAGAGGTGCAGACTTCAAGACCTCCTTTAAATGGATGGGAAATCTACGAAGAGGCTGTCAAGAACATAACGGGCTACGCAGTCACCGGTGCCGCTGTTGGCGGAGCTCTAGGAGGAGCGGGAGGCTATCTTGTAAATCTAAAGGAGCTTCAAAACGAGGAAAGCCAGGAGAGTGCGATGCGCAATATCCGTTTTGCGGCAGTCATTGGAGCTTTTGTTTTAGGAATCTTAGGAGCCTTCCAAGGGATTTCTGTGAATCGCAAAATGCATTTAGATCGGCAGCAAGTGCATGATAAACTCCCCGAGTCTTCCGAGAGAGCAAAAGCCATTATCGAAGCTTTTGTCGCATCTCAAATGGCCGATATTAAAGATCTTGATCAAATCATATGCCCTCTCTCTAAAACAGTGATGGTGTTCCCGACAAAAGTCAATTGCGGTTCAAAACCTCCCCATATTTTTGAATATTTCTCGATTGCGAATTGGCTGTCAGATCCTGCCAATGACAAGACCTGTCCGACGTGCCGGAAAGCAGATATGCAAATTGCCGATTTAGAGCTGAATGATAAAAGGGGTGAGCTTATTATCGACAGGATACAAGGGATTTTTGTAACGCTCGAAGCTTTTTTAAATCGGCTTCCCAAGAGCTACCTTGGATGGGGTCAAATGCCCCATTTTTCCGACACACAGCAAATGGCAGCTCTAGTCAAAAAAATCAAAGCAGGGCAGCCCCTGCTTGCACAGGAGACAGATCAGATCGTAGAAAAAATTAAATCAAATACCTTGTCGGATGTCGAGACGTATGCGCTCGGACACTATTTAATCGGCCGGCTGCAGCCTGTGCAAGACAAGATAGACAGGATCTATCGCATGTCGGACAATTATTTGCGAGACCTCTGGATGTCATGCAAAGACGGTGATGGGGCCCCCTTGGAAGTCCAAAGCAAAAAACTCAAAGAGTGGTATAGTCGGCTGAGATTGATTCCTCCAGGTTGTAATACGCTTAGCCAGCTGTATCGGATTAGGGAGAAGGTGTGATATGTCTTTTTTTTCAGCCATCATTCATGGTTTTCGGCCGCGCGAGAGGGAAGACTCTACTTTAGCGCAAGCTAAAAAAGATATGCAAACGGTCAAAGTTCCAATGTATATTATATGGGACATCTTCGACCGATCCAAAATTGAGCTGGCCAAAGCCTCCTTCAGCGATGAGCTCAAGAAAGAGCCAGGGCCGGGAGTGACGCTTTTTTGCATTCAAAGAGAGTTTAAACTGACGTTAGAAGGGTATTTCGTTGATAAACACCTCTCTTCCCGCATCCCGACCTCCTTCATGAAGGCGCTGGTGCCGCATATTGAACAAGGCGTTAAAGAGGAACCTCAGCTCTTTCGAAAGCCTGAGGATGCTTCTTCTAGTAGCAGAACGGGGCATTTTATGGGTATTATTGAACATTTTAAGTCTACCGGTTTTGTTAAGAATTTTAGAGAAGTGAACCCCGAAGTTTATTTTATGATGAGGGTGGCAGAACGTTTACGCATCCAAGAAGAGACAAAGCTTTTTAAGGAGCTTTCTTTTCCAGAGCTTAAATCAGAAACTGCGCGTGAAAATTTGAAAAAAGGCATGCAAGGGGTAGCTGCGGGTGATTATTTCTCTATTCCCTTACTCAATGCGACTCTTAGCGAGGAAGATGAGAAGGCTGCCCGCGACTACTGCCAAACCGTTTTTGACATGCGGAATCAGCGGATGTTAACGATCGTCAAGGAAGCTTGGGCAAAAGACCTGAAAGCTAGAGAAAAGAATCCCAACGCGCCCCTGACAAACCTTGTCACACTCGTGGGTTATGAAGATGAGATCTACCAAAAGCGCAAGATGCTGTATTTACAAACAGCGGCTGGAGTCGTGATCGTAGCAATCCTTTTTTTTTTGCAAAGAAAACCTCTCTTATTTAAGCAGCTTGCTAAAGCGATGAAGACTCAGTTGCTATTTCTTCTATTTTCACTACAAAATAGGGTTAAGCAAAATCCCCCTTTCTTCGTGAAACTTGCTCAGAAATCTCAGATACGCAGTTTAGCGGCAACTTTATCTAAAGCGGCTATCACAGGTGTTGTAGGCAGTAAGCTTGTCTTGGAGATATTTCAGCTTTGCCGTCCCGATCCCACTGAAAATGTTATGGGTTTAGTAAAATTGTTGTAATTTGAGCGAATTAAGGAAAGGGATGATGCGGTCGGGGCTGAGGGAGATTGTGTCAATTTTTTCTTGAATGAGAAAGTTGGCAAAGTCGGGGTAGTCGCTGGGGGCTTGTCCGCAGATGCCGACCTTGCGGCCGTGGGCATGGGCTTTTTGAATAAGGGTCTGAATCATCTGTTTCACGGCGGGATTTCTTTCATCGAATAGAGGAGCGAGCTTTTCGGCATCGCGATCAATGCCGAGAATGAGCTGGGTGAGGTCGTTCGATCCGATGGAAAACCCATCAAACTGGGCTGCAAATTGATCAGCCAGCAAGATGTTCGAAGGGATTTCTGCCATCATATAGATGAGAAGGCCATTTTTGCCGCGCTCAAGGCCATGCCGTGCGCATTCTTTGAGAACTTGGGTCGCTTCTTCGGGAGTTCGGCAGAAAGGAATCATTGGAATGATGTTGGTCAGCCCCAGCTCTTCGCGCGCTTTTTTAAGAGCACGGCACTCAAGCGCAAAACCGTCGCGATAGGTTTCATGGTAATACCGGCTAGCTCCTCGAAATCCCAGCATCGGATTTTCTTCGTGAGATTCGAAATCAGACCCTCCAATCAGACGGGCGTATTCATTGGTTTTAAAATCGGAAAAACGGACGATGACAGGGTCGGGGTACCGAATGGCGGCAATTTGAGCAAGGCCGCTAGCAAGGTTTTCGATAAAATAATCTTGTGGGGAAGGGAAGCGGCGGGTGAGCTGCTCAATTTTCCGGCGTGTTTTAGAAGAGGAGACCTTCTCAAGATGCGCTAAAGCCATCGGGTGGATTTGAATGGTGTTGTTAATGATAAATTCTATCCGGGCAAGACCGATCCCTTGGCAGGGGATATGCCACCACTTGAGCGCCTCTTCAGGACTGGAGATGTTCATCAGAAGGGGAATAGGAGGCTCAGGGAGATAAGAGAGATCGATCTCATGTGTTTGAAAGGGAAGAATCGCATCATAGATGGCTCCTTTAGAGCCGCCAGCGCAGGAGAGGGTGATCTGATCGCCTGTCCGGAGGGTATGAGTCGCATGGACGGTTCCAACAATGGCAGGAATCCCTAGTTCTCGGCTGACGATGGCGGCATGCGAGGTGCGGCCGCCGTGGTCTGTGATGATCCCACGCGCCTGTTTCATGATGGGAACCCAATCGGGCGATGTTTGCGTGGTGACTAAAATGGAGCCCGGTTTAAACGTCTGAATCTGCCGTACATCAGAAATCACTTGGACAGCGCCTGTTGCGATCGCTTCTCCAATGGCAAGGCCTACCAGGACAGGAGTTTTGGTGGTTTTTAGCTCATAGGTCTTAAACTGAGACGATTTTTTTTGAGATTGAACAGTCTCTGGGCGGGCTTGCAAGATGTAGAGCTTTCCCGTCGTTCCATCTTTAGCCCACTCGATATCCATCGGCCGCTCGTAGTGGTTTTCAATGGCAAGAGCCCACCGAGAGAGGAGGATTAGATCTTCATCGGAGAGAACGAAGCGGGTTTGCTTTAGCTTTGGGGTTTTGCGCAGTTTTGTGTGGGAGCCGGAATAGACAAGCTGTTTCTCTTTTGAGCCCAGCTGCTTTTTCAAAACGGTTAAGGTCGGTTTAAAGATCACGAACTCGTCGGGGATGATGGTCCCTTGAACAACGGTCTCTCCAAGGCCCCATGCTCCATTGATCGTGATCAGATTCCGAAATCCTGTTTCAGGATCGAGAGTAAAGAGAACGCCTGCTGCTCCACGATCTGCGCGGACCATCCGTTGAACTCCGATGGAGAGGGCAATCTTGAGATGGTCGAACTGGTGCACTTCGCGATAGGTGATCGCCCGGTCGGTAAAGAGGGAAGCAAAACATTTTTTGCACGCTTCTAGAACAGCTTTAGTCCCGCGGATATGCAGATAGCTCTCTTGCTGTCCTGCAAAGCTGGCTTCAGGAAGGTCTTCTGCTGTTGCGCTGCTGCGAATTGCAACGTCGACGCTGCGTCCCATCGACTCATACGCACGTTCGATGCTCTCTTGCAACACAGGGGAGAAAGTCCCTTGCAAAAAAAGAGCGCGGATTTTTTGCCCTTTCTCTTGAAGGGAAAGAGGCGCAGAGAGCAACTGCTCTAAAGGGGCGCGGAGGGCATTGGTATCGAGGTAATCCCGATAAGCCAAGGCGGTGATGGCAAACCCTTCTGGAACCGCAATCCCATGGGGGGAAAGGGCTTGGATCATTTCTCCAAGAGAGGCGTTTTTACCACCGACCAGAGGAACATCGTTTTTAGAGAGAGAAGAGAAGGGGCGTATCAATTCCATTGCTTTAGTTCCAAGCTTCTACACGTGCTCCTGAGGCGACATTCCAGGTGGCTTTGACATAAGGCTTGGTATTTGCGGGATTTTCGTTCCAAGGTTTATCATAACCATAAACAAAACAAGTAGCGGCTCGTTTTAATTTTGCTACTCCTTTTTGGACTTCTGAGTCCAAATTTTCAGAGATTTTCTCTTGAAAGCCTGAAGACAGATACTCTTTTACATGCTCAAGAGCATCTTGATAGTTGACAACTTGAGTCTCAATTGTTGAGTCGCTCTTCCAAGCATGATGGAAGTTGTTGTTCCTTTTGTTGGAATCGTAGGAGTCCTTATAGGCCATATCGTAACGTGCTATATAGTTATTTACTTCACTATCGAGCTCATTAAGGGTAACATATTTAGTAGGGTTTTCCTGTGGACCACAAATTGCTCTGCGGAGTGCATCTATTTTGTTTATTTTTGCCCGCTCAAGTGCTTCAATGAGAGGAGTGGAGAACTCTGCGAACTTTTTTCGTAGATCGAGGCATTCTTGAGTAGGCACTTGTTTCACTTGCTTTACTAGATACAAACTCGCGGCTCCCACAATGAAGAAAGCAACCATAATATAGTTTTTATAAAAATTAAGATGCCGAGAAAAAATGGCCGAGCAAGTAAAGGCGGCTACACTGAGGCAGCCATAGGTATAGCTGTATTCAGTCTTGCTCTCGGTTGAGTTTTTAGGGGTTTCATATTCAGAACAAAATTTCTCAGCGCCACTTTCTACAATAGCTTTAAACCCGTCCAATACAATCTTGGAACTTACTGCCGTTATTGCCATAGAAAAACCTCCCTTAAATTTTTTAAAAAACATTATAAACATAGAGCCATATTTTGGGAAGAGATAATTTTTATTTAGGAAAGAGGCTCTAACGAGCTTTTGGGCAGGGGAAGGAATCTAAACACAGCCCCATTGAATACAAAAAACCCGCTGAGGAAAAGCTCCTCAGCGGGCGGGATTAGTTGGTAGAAAAGCTTAAAAGAAATGTAACAGTTCAGATACCCCCGCCTTCGGCAAGACAGGGGGCATCTGAAAAGTGGCATGAAGATAAAATTTAACTTTTCATCGTAAGAGTTTTTTGATACCATGTTAGCATGAATTATTCGACAGGTTCGATACCAAGTCTTTCCGGTGAAGTTTTTGATTCATTGCCCGAGTCGATCCGTTCATATATTCGTTATCTCGAAGCAACCATTCAGCAACAGCAGATCCGCATACAACAGCTAGAAACCCGTGTCCAAGATTTAGAAACTCGTCTATCGAAAAACAGCTCCAATAGTAGCAAACCTCCTAGCAGCGATGGGTTGAAGAGAAAGCCAAAAAGCCTACGCAATCAATCGGGCAAAAAACCAGGAGGACAACAAGGACATGTCGGAAAAGGTCTTGCTCAAGTCGCAAATCCTGATTTAGTGGTGACTCATACGCCTACAAGCTGTAACGGATGTGGATCGAGTCTCAGTCAAGTAGCGGGTGTTTGCACTGAAGCGCGACAAGTCTTTGATTTACCCCAACCAAAAATCGAGGTAACAGAACATCGTGCTCTGGAAAAACAATGTCCTTGTTGTGGAGAGTTCAATAGGGCAGCTTTCCCTGAGAATGTTAGAGGCCCCGTTCAATATGGAGAGAGAGTTCAAGCACTAACAGCTTACTTTGCCCATCAACATTTTATACCTGTTGACCGTGTATGCGAAATCTTCGAGGACATTTTTGGCATTGCTATTTCACCAGGCACTTGTGCAAATGTTGACGAAAAGCTCTTTCAGAAGCTCGAATCGTTCGAGAGCAGTCTAAAAGTATACCTGTTAGCAGCACAGATTCTGCATTTTGATGAAACAGGGATGAGATGTGAGAAAAAACTTCACTGGGTTCACGTAACCTCATCACAATGGTCGACTTTCTACATGATACATTCCAAACGTGGGAAAGAAGCAATGGATGAGGCGAATATTTTATCCCAGTTCCGAGGGAAAGCGATCCATGACCATTGGTTTCCTTATTTTTCTTACGAACAGGTTGTGCATGGGCTGTGCAATGCCCATCATTTGCGGGAGCTTACATTCATACATGAGGAAAAAAAAGAAGGTTGGGCAAAACGGATGAAAGACCTTCTCATTTTTGCAAAAAATGAGGTCGAGAAATATCTAGCTCAATGGGTGCTTCCCAAAGAGGTTTTACACCAGATAGAACAGGCGTATACACAAATTATTGCTGAGGGGCTTGAATATCACTCGCGACTGCCTCCCTTGCCTAAAGGCAAGCGAGGCAGGCAAAAGCAGAGGGATGGTAAAAACCTTCTGGACCGGTTCCAAGAGTACCGTAGCAGTGTCCTCCTCTTCATGTACGATTTTGCAGTACCCTTTACGAACAATCAAGGAGAGCAGGATATTCGTATGGTAAAGCTCAAGCAAAAGATCGCAGGCTGTTTTAGAACTCCCAAAGGAGGCCAGATTTTTTGTCGTATTCGGAGCTACTTATCGACAGCCCGAAAACAGGGCTGGAATATCTGGGATGCTTTATCCGAGGCCATAAAAGGCTGTCCACGGCTATTAGAAGTGCGTCAAGAAGTCGTCCCGTTATTAATCGCCGTTTAATCCTCTTCCATTTTTTTCAGATACCCCTATCCTGCCGAAGGCGGGGGTATCTGAACTGTT